>NZ_JAYGHE010000004.1:223810-225208 GCF_034931145.1 Nostoc sp. UHCC 0252
AACTCGGAACTCGATTTTCTGAGGTTGAAGTATGAGTCTTTACAAATGACAAATGACCAATGACAAATGACAAATTAACTTGGCTACATAAAAACCTATTTAGTACTTGGTACAACAGCTTGTTAACTGTTGTCTGTTTTGTATTACTATTTTGGGTAGTGCGAGGGATTTTAACTTGGGCAACAGCCAAAGCACAATGGGCGGTCATTCAGGTTAATTTACCTTTATTTTTAGTTGGTAGATTTCCGCGATCGCTATATTGGCGAACTTGGATTGTACTAGCGATCGCTTCAACTTTAGGCGCTATAACTGCGGGTGTATTCTTTGGAAAGCAACAGTTAATAAAACCTACAATTGCTGTTTTTGCTTTTATCACTGGTGTTTTATTATTTTTACCATTAGATTTTACATCCCGTCTGTGGTTACTATTAATTGCAGTTTTACTATTCGCAGGTTTTTGGATTGGAGGAAAGTTTACTAATGTCCTAACTCCTTGGCTTTCTCTATTATGGTTACTGTCATTCTCTGTCATTCTCTGGCTAATTGGCGGTGGATTTGGATTGCAATCTGTATCCACAAATTTGTGGAATGGTTTGCTACTTACTCTAGTAATGGCAGCAATCAGTATTGTGCTTTCCTTTCCCATTGGAGTTTTACTGGCTTTAGGGCGTACAAGCAATTTACCTGTAGTCCGTTGGTTTTCCATTCTGTACATTGAAATCGTCAGGGGAGTACCACTGATTGGGATTTTGTTCCTCGCTCAGGTAATGCTGCCATTATTTTTATCAGCAGATGTGCGTTTAGATCGGGTATTACGAGCAATTGCTGGACTAGTTTTATTTAGTGCTGCATACATGGCAGAAAATGTACGCGGTGGACTTCAGTCAGTTCCTCGTGGGCAAATTGAAGCCGCAAAAGCGCTAGGATTAAACACAGTTTTGGTGGTTTTGTTAATCGTCTTACCTCAAGCCTTACGTACCGTTATTCCTGCGATCGTTGGTCAGTTTATCGGCTTATTTAAAGACACTTCACTATTATCTTTAGTGGGATTGGTGGAACTTACAGGTATTGCCCGTTCCATATTGGCACAACCACAATTTCTTGGTCGGTATGCAGAAGTTTATCTGTTTATTGGATTTATTTACTGGATATTTTGTTATTCTATGTCGTTAGCTTCTCGACATTTAGAAAAACAGTTAAATCAGTAGTTAGGATATTTTCCCTTAAGTCTCTCGTAGAGAAGCAATCACAAAATCTAGATACTGCGATGCGATCGCTTCGCTTCGTTCGCAATGACAACTACAGCGTTTTTCAGGCAAATAAAGTACACAGGTAGCGGTACAGCAGTGCTGTACCCTTAAGATTATTTGCACTTGTGATATGTCTATTGATATGTCT
>NZ_JAYGHE010000005.1:0-5149 GCF_034931145.1 Nostoc sp. UHCC 0252
ATCTCCAGCATAAGGTTCATCAATCTCAATATCGAGAGCTAACCCAGAAGATTGATGGTAAAGGATAAAATCAGCCGAGTAGTGTTGAGGATAACCTGGAATCTCAAACTCAACCGCTTGACAGATAAGATTTCCTGGAAACGCACACAGTAAATGGCGAAAAAACTCCTTTTCGCTCACACCTTGCTTGGCTGTACCATTTATATTTGGTAATTGAACGCATCCTTGAAACGAAGCTTTCAAATGCTCCCGTCCTTGATAAGCATTAAACCGTCTTGTTAGTGATGGGTAAAGCATAACCGGATAGTAGCTAGTAGACATTAGTAGTTATTGGGCTGCTCGCGTTTAAGAGGATGTTTTACAGCAATTTTCAGGTAATTGAACCACAAAATCAGTAAAGTAGATATGAAGTGATTGTTTGATTCGATGCCAGTATCTTACTTAGGGGATTTGCGCCGTCGTGTAATTGCAGGGTGGAAAGCAAAAGAAGGCTCTCAACGCCACTTAGCTCAACGATTCAAGGTAAGGTTGTCATTTGTACGAAACCTACTGCGTCATTAGTTACTTGCACAAATTCAGCAAGTACCTATAACTGAGTATAAAACTCAACGTCGTAGATTAGCTTTAGCCGAAGCTCCTCGTAAACAAAAACGTCGCCTTCATCGTCATCCAGTTAGCACAATACAAGCTTTGGTTAATCAAGAGCAATGAGTACCAGTGGTACTGATTACGCAGGTTAGACCTGCCATTCCCACACGGCTGAAACAGGGATGCTTGCAGACAACAAAATGAAGTACTCGTGACTTTAGATGAGATGTCTGTAAATTTTAGATGAAATTTTTCAATATAGCTTACAGCAATAACACTTACAGTAGTCTAATATCGTTTTGCTCTCTACAATGTAAAGTGGCAGAACTCTCTTTACAGCAGGCAACCTGTATTTTTACTTACTCCAAGGGAAAATCAACGATGCGATCTCTGACTTGGCACTATAAATTGACCATTTATATTTTATATAACATTTTTGATTTCATGGTGAGGCGAGTATTAGTTCTTCTGTACTTTTCCATTAAAATGCCAGGTCATATTTTGCTAACACATGTTTGGTTTAAATACCCAGCCCTCTCAATATTGACAAATAGCACGTTATATGGATTTTGTAAGAAGGTAAACCTAGAACAGTACTTAACGACCGATGCTATCTCCTGTGTTTGATGCATTTGTAGAGGCAAGCCCAGTCACTGTAATGATGCGAGGACTGATGGAATACATTTTTAACTCTTCGCGGATGAATCAGCTTTTCGAGACTTATAGTGAACGCCAATACTCTTCATTTGTTACTGTTTTCGACTCAGGTGGATTTGATGAGTCTGGTGGTGTGTGGGATGTATCCATCAGTCCATGCTGCCTATCAAAAAAAAGCAGTAGAGGTGAATGTCAGCACCACAGCACTATACAACAAACTACAACGGGTAGAACTGCCTGTAAGTCGGGCATTGGTGCATGAGACAGCATCTGACCTGTTGCAGTTGCTCGAAAGTTTGAATGTGGAACGCCCTAGTCCTCTGGGAAAACAATATCGCCAACGAATTGTAGATGGCAGTTGTTTGGCGGGTACGGAGCGCCGACTAGCAGCACTTCGACCCTATGCAGCTAAACCATTAGCGGGAAAAGCGATCGCTGTCACTACTTTGGAACAAGGGCGCGCTCGTGGTCTTAGTGAGAGCCTCAATCGAGATCGTTCTGACCTTACTCAACTTCAACAAATCGCCCCAGACTTTTACAATCGCTACCAGGACATTACCAAGCAACTGCGAAACCTGGAGAGTCAGCAACGCGATCGCATGATTTCCAGCGATCGCCATAGCCTCACCCCCGAAACCCTACGAGAAACTGCGATCGACCTTCGCCATCAACTCGACACCCTCATCCAAGACATCCGCCAGGTACCTGGCTACGAAAAGTTCCTAATCTTACCAACCTTTGAAGAAGTGCATCAGGCGGCAAGCAGCGATCAGCCATTGGTCTATCTTGTCACCACACCCGTAGGCGGTCTTGCTCTTATCGTTACCCCAGAGAACATTCAGTCTATCTGGCTGGATGATTTAACCGAGATAGTCCTGCGAGAAATCCTTTACGGATCTGCGGACGATCCTAAAGTCAGTTGCTGGTTCGGAGCCTATCAAAACTTCCGGGATGACTCAAAAGCTAATTATTTGCAGTGGTGTGAGGAAATCGATCGCGCTACCCGCCAACTCTGGGAACCCCTGATGGCACCGCTAATCCAGCACCTCACAGATCACAACTTCCAGCAAGCCACCCTCATTCCCACCGGACTCCTCAGCTTTCTGCCCCTCCATGCCGCCTGGACAGAAGACCCCAGCCGACCCACTGGCAAACGCTACGCCCTTGATGAGATTTGCTTTACCTATGCGCCCAATGCGCGATCGCTCACCGCAGCAGAGGCGATCGCACAGCAGTCAACAGCAGAGGTAATGACGGCGATCAACAATCCCCTGAAGGATTTGTCTAACTCCAGTCGGGAAGTGGCGGCGGCCATCGCCAGCTTCCCACAGCCTAAAGTTCTGAAACATGAGGAAGCCACATTAGAATCTGTCCTTGCTTTACTACCTGATTGCAACTTCCTACATCTTTCCTGCCACGGTACTGCTAACCTGCGTGAACCGCTTAATAGTGGACTAGCCATGAGTGATGGACTCCTCACCCTGCGCCAAATCCTCGACCTCAAATTGAGTGACCAAGGTGGTATCCGTCTTGTTGTCCTCTCTGCCTGCGAAACTGGACTGGTAGGAACTGAACTTGCTGATGAAGCGATTAGCTTACCCACCGGATTACTCCAAGCAGGGGTTGCAGGTGTCATTGCTTCTCTCTGGTGTGTCTCCGATCTCAGCACCATGCTCTTACTCAGCAAGTTTTATGAACTTTGGCGTACCGAAAACCAAGAACCGCTAGAAGCCCTGCGCCAAGCCCAAATCTGGTTGCGAGATAGCACCGACGGAGAAATCGCTAACTCTGTGGGATTGTTTACCCCAACCCCAGACAATCGCTCCTACGCCCACCCCTTCCACTGGGCAGCCTTTAGTTACACTGGCGTTTAGCCATCCTATTTATCTATCCTTATCCATCTCTATGTTCACCAATGACCAACTCAATTCAGTTCTGCTTGGAAAAGAACCTTTTTCAAAGATTGTCACCATCAAATTTTTACCCTGCTAAGTTGAGCATCCTTCAAGAACACAGAGTGAGGCATTATATTTTGGAGGGCGATTTTATTGCTCAAACAAGCTTCTACAACGGGGCTAGGTCGTTGAGAGGGTTCGGGTATGGCAGATAAGCAGCGGATACAAGCGTATGTGAGGTTGATTGAGCAACTGCTGGATTGTGCCCAGGGGGATGAGTGGGCGGTCTTGCAGGGGCAGGCGGAACTGGTGGATGCAGGGTTGGTGGTGGTGATGAGGCAATGTGCTGACCTGATGGAGAATCAGGGCAACAGCAATGCCGGATGGCTGCGGAACTTTGCGGGCTTGGTAGCGCAGGTACTGGGGTTGGCGGAAGATAATCCTACTGGATCGTCGTCTGAAGAGGCGATCGACTTTCTATTAGACGTTGTGCAGTTGATTGCGCGAACCCAGGAGAACCCAACTCAGGTGTATGGGTTCTTTCGGGCTAATCTATCGCGATTGGATCAAGCTTTACTTTCAGCATTGCCAGACGTATTTAAAGCATTGATTCAAGAAACTGATAAAACTCAGAAAATTGCAGCAGTCTTTGTAACTTTTGGTAATTTGATTAACCAATTTCCTCTAGGAACGCGATGGTTAAACCTAGAGTTGAGTATTGCCGCCTATCAACTCGCATTGCAAGTCTATACCCAAGAGGATTATCCAGAACAATGGGCAATGACATACAGCAACCTGGCATCTGCCTACACAAACCGCATTTGTGGAGAACGGGCAGAGAACATCGAGCAGGCGATTGCGGCCTGTCAATTCGCTTTGCAAGTCAGAACTCAAGAGGCATTCCCAGAACAATGGGCAACGACGCAAAATAACCTGGCAACTGCCTACAAAGACCGCATTCGTGGAGAACGAGCCGAAAACATCGAGCAGGCAATCACGGCCTATCAACTCGCATTGCAAGTCTATACCCAAGAGGATTATCCAGAACAATGGGCAATGACATACAGTAACCTGGCAACTGCCTACTATGCTCGCATTCGTGGAGAACGAGCCGAGAACATCGAGCAGGCGATCACGGCCTGTCAATTCGCTTTACAAGTCAGAACTCAAGAGGCATTCCCAGAACAATGGGCAACGACGCAAAATAACCTGGCAACTGCCTACAAAGACCGCATTTGTGGAGAACGGGCAGAGAACATCGAGCAGGCAATCGCGGCCTATCAACTGGCCTTGCGAGTCAGCACTCGCGAGGCATTCCCAGAACAATGGGCGATGACACATAGTAATTTGGCTCTTGCCTACAGCGAGCGCATTCGTGGAGAACGAGCCGAAAACATCGAGCAGGCGATCGCCGCCTATCAACTCGCATTGCAAGTCAGCACCCGCGAGGCGTTCCCCAAACAATGGGCAACGACGCAAAATAACCTGGCAACTGCCTACTATGCTCGCATTCGGGGGGAACGGGCCGAGAACATCGAGCAGGCAATCGCGGCCTATCAACTCGCATTGCAAGTCTATACCTGCGAGGCATACCCAGAACAATGGGCAACGACATACATTAACCTGGCATCTGTCTACTATGCTCGCATTCGTGGAGAACGAGCCGAGAACATCGAGCAGGCAATCGCGGCCTATCAACTCACATTGCAAGTCTACACCTGCGAGGCATACCCAGAACAATGGGCAACGATGCAAAATAACCTGGCTCTTGCCTACAAAGATCGTATTCGTGGAGAACGAGCCGAGAACATCGAACAGGCAATCACCGCCTGTCAGTTCGCGTTGCAAGTCAGAACCCGCGAAGCGTTCCCAGAAGATTGGGCAGGGACGCAAAATAACTTGGCACTTGCCTACAATGATCGCATTCGTGGAGAACGAGCCGAGAACATCGAGCAGGCAATCACGGCCTTTCAACTGGCTTTGCAAGTCTATACCCGCGAGGCGTTCCC